>NZ_JACFRE010000024.1:0-406 GCF_016101085.1 Gilliamella sp. W8123 | reverse complement strand
CGTAACAAGGTAACCGTAGGGGAACCTGCGGTTGGATCACCTCCTTACGAAGTGCTCGTAAGTGTTCACACAGATTGTTTGTTTATCGAAAAATAGTTAAGTCCCCTTCGTCTAGAGGCCTAGGACATCGCCCTTTCACGGCGGTAACAGGGGTTCGAATCCCCTAGGGGACGCCATAAAATGTGATGAAGCTATTTTTCAAAAAAATTATGTTTGTATTTATTTGATATTCGAATGAATAGAAAGATAAAGCTCTTTAACAATTAGGAACAAGCTGAAAGAAACGAGTTCTCGTTTTTATCGTAAACTGATATATGAAAGTATGTTGGATTGAGATAAGAAAGAGAAAAAAGCGTAATGAAAACCAAGACAACTGTGAGTTGTAAGGTTAAGAAATTAAGCGTAC
>NZ_JACFRE010000023.1:0-443 GCF_016101085.1 Gilliamella sp. W8123 | reverse complement strand
CACCATCAAAGGTTAAATAAGGTGCTGAGCCATAAATAATATTGGTCGTTTTAGTGGTTAATGCATAATTAGAAAAAGAGATAGACTGTAATACAACCATGGTTAATACCAAAACCATCGGCCGAGGTAAACAGGCTAAATTAAGAAATTTTGAAAAATTTTGCCGAAATTTCGGAAATTGCCGAAATAATAAACTGCAGTGAAATAATAAACGGTGTGAGCTTAACTTTAGAAAGGTGAAATTATAGGTTGGGCAGGTTGCGTGTTGCGTGTTGCGTGTTGAAAATTATAATCCATATCAGATGTCCTTGTCAATCCAATTTTATGATTTATTTAAAATTTTAAGCCTAATGGCATGAAATTTATCCATTCGTATAAATATGCTATAAAAGTATAGTGATTGCAAAAAACCATGCAACTTTTTTTGATGGTTTAATTGTTAA
>NZ_JACFRE010000022.1:0-478 GCF_016101085.1 Gilliamella sp. W8123 | reverse complement strand
TTGTAAAGAGGGTTCGCGCCAACCCTCTTAACTCGGACGTAATCACCATATAGAAACAACCACAAAACAACAAAACGTCCGAAACACAAACAACTAAAAAATAAAGAACTAAAAAATTTTGAGGAAAGGGGTTTTTAAAGCCTAAAAATCCCCTAAAGCTTCTTCGAAATTGGTTTTAAGGGCGTAATTAAGACATAAGATTACATTAAACTTTACAAAAATTAACAATTTAACTTTTAAAAAAAGTTGCTTAGATTTTTCTCGTCACTATACTTTCATTATATGTTAAATATAATAATCGATGGATATTTAGTCGAACGGTACTAAAAAAGCCAAATAAAACAGATAATTACTTGACAGGATTGTCGCCATGCATTATAATGTAAAACACCAAACACCAAACACCAAACACCAAACCTGCCCAACCTATAATTTAACGTTAGTAAAGTTAAGCACGTACGGTCTATTATCTCACTAC
>NZ_JACFRE010000021.1:0-869 GCF_016101085.1 Gilliamella sp. W8123 | reverse complement strand
TTAATGTTGTTGGTAATGCATTAGCGGCAATTGTTATTGCGCGTTGGGAACATGTCTTTGATGATAAAAAGGCAAGAGCCTATGAACAAGAATATTTAAAATAATTCTACTGCAATCTCATTTTATCGTATTTTCTCAAATAAAAAATTACCGTTAATTACAGGTAGTTTTTTATTTATTATTTACTAATTACTTATTGTGATAATGATTAGAAATATGTTGTCATATCAAATTCAACTCGCTCATCATTAAGACTACTAATAAAAAAGAAGCTTACTTCACATACTTTCTTTTATTATAAATTAGTCCTTTATTAATTTTATAGCCAAGTATTCTTATTTTATTGATCTTTTGTCAATATCATTTACTTCCAATACAAAATACTCAATAAAATTGCGAGATTAAGATAAATTGCTATAAATAGAATCTGATAACTGATAGAGTTCTAAAGTAAGCTTTGTCTAAGTTAAAAACTCTACGTGTATTTCGCTATTTTTCTTTTTTTGTAACGCTAAATCCTGACGTTCGATAGGAAGATGACTTTATAGTAATCCTGCTAACTTTCGAACTTAAATGAAAAATAACATGGATTAACTTAATGATATTAGGTGTTTTATTTTAGTTAATATAATACGTTATTAGTTATTATATGTAGTTAAAAAAATATATGCATAATACTGATGAATCCCCTAATGATTTTGGTAAAAATCATTAAGTTAAGGTGGATACACATCTTGTCATATGATCAAATGGTTTCGCGAAAAATCAATAATCAGACAACAAGATGTGCGAACTCGATATTTTACACGACTCTCTTTACCAATTCTGCCCCGAATTACACTTAAAACGACTCAACAGCTTAACGTTGG
>NZ_JACFRE010000020.1:0-1900 GCF_016101085.1 Gilliamella sp. W8123 | reverse complement strand
CCATAACATTGCTTTAGCCATTTACGTCATAATTCGCTTGGTTATTGAATTAATCATCCTTTAAAGGGGCTGCGGCACAAACTCCTGCATGTTTTTCACCTCCATTGGGTATAAAGCCACTAGATGCACTGCCAACATCGGTGAACACGACAAACTCAGTATAATTACTAGCTCGGCCAGGGTCGCTAGTCCAATAACCATAATAGAAACCAGCATCAGTGTAGCCCTTTACGTCGCCCCACTCCGAAAAGAAACCTGCACCAATTCTACGCTGATAGTGATTACCAGTTGATGAAGGTGTCGCACCAACTATACCCTTACAATGTCCACCTGAATTCCCCCTCTCACAAATCGCGTTAGTTAAATCCTTGACCTTAGGCATACGGTATCCAATATCACTACACCAAGACGATACACTTTCATTAGTATAAGATTTAAGTCCACGGTTAACAAACCACTGCTTTAACTGGAAACCGTATTTGACGATTTCTTCCCCACTTTGACTGTCTCGACCAACTAACTCAAATGTCTGTGGTAATGTCGGATTGAGTATAGTTCCCAAACTACTTGGATTACTTGAACCCAATTGCTCATCTTTAGCAAATGGACCCTTTAGGCTAACCCGCACACTCTTATTTGTTGCTTCCGTCATAGTAGCTGTAATACCACCATGAGAAACTGGCTTCCAAGATAATTCTCGATAATTACCACCTATATCTAGATCAAAGTACAAATTATGAGCCCCTGTAGTAGGGAAATTCAAATCATAAGACGAAGGATTTTTCGACTGTGTAATGAACCCCATCTTTTCATTCCACATTGTAGCAGGACCTCGGAAATCCATGTCTTTAGAAAAAAGCTTACCATATTGCAAGTTCGGTTTTGCAAAACAGACCTCTGGTGGTGCCTTAGGATTAATATAATATGTCGCATTACTAGCATTAAAATCGCTACCTTTAGGAACGCCATAACGGGTAGATAAAGTGCCGTTGGTACTAGCCAATTTCACCTTATAAGGTCCATTACAAATGGTTAGCACTGTATTACGTGTGACAGGATTATTGAATCTATCAATAATAGATAAATTTAAACTACCTGTGGCAGTTATACCATCAGGGTCTTGACCATCACCATCATCATCACCCCAATAATTATAAGGTTCTCCGATAAGTAAATTTAATGCAATAGAATCAGTATCAGTTGGCACCAACATATCTATATCAGCAAAACTCTGACCAGCAACAGGTAAAACGATAGGATTATCTTTTGAATTATTAGTTGCGGGAGTATATTTATCTCCATTAGAAAGGGATATCCCAAGTAGAGCTTTGGTGTTTGTCACGCGTGTAAGACCACCATCAAAGGTTAAATATGGCGCATTACCATAAATAATATTGGTCGTTTGAGCGGTTAATGCATGATTAGCGAAAGAAATAGAAAGTAAAACAACTACGGTTAATACCAAAACCATCGGCCGAGATAAAAAGGCTAAACTAAGAAATTTTGAAAAATTTTGCCGAATTTGCTTAAGAAACAAACTACCGTTAAGTAATAAACGATACGAACTTAACTTTAAAAAGATTAAATTATAGGTTGAGCAGGTGTTATGTGTTGCAAGATTATAATGCATATTGACGTCCTTGTCAATTAAACTAATGATTAATTTATACTTTTATACCAAAAATTATAAAAGTTATCCTTTTATAAAAATAAAGTTTGAAAGTATAGTGATTGGAAAAAACCATGCAACTATTTTTGGCGGTTTAATTGTTAATTTTTGTAAAGTTTGATGAAAAATTATACTTCAAAATCAAGACATTAATAATAAAAGTACCAACACACCAAAATCTTACCTCCTATTTTTAGCCCTATTTTGATTTCAAAAAACCCCGTTCCTCAA
>NZ_JACFRE010000019.1:0-2621 GCF_016101085.1 Gilliamella sp. W8123 | reverse complement strand
TTGTAAAGAGGGTTGGCGCCAACCCTCTTAACTCGGACGTAATCACCGTATAGAAACAACCACAAAACAACAAAACGTCCGAAACTCAAACAACCAAAAAAATTGAGGAACGGGGTTTTTAAAGCCTAAAATCCCGCCAATAAATCGCTAACGTTAGTTATAACATCAACTAGTAACCAAAAAAAGTTGAGGAACGAGGTTTTTAAAGCCAAAAAATCCCGCCAATAAATCGTTAACGTTAGTTATAACATCAGCTAGTAACCAAAAAATTTGAGGAACGGGATTTTTAAAGCCTAAAAATCCCCTAAAGCTTCTTCGAAATTGGTTTTAAGGGAGTAACTAAAACGTAATATTACATTCACCTTTACAAAAGTTAACAATTAAACCGCCAAAAAAAGTTGCATGGTTTTTTGCAATCACTATACTTTTATAGCATATTTATACGAATGGATAAATTTTATGCTATTAGGCTTGAAATTTTAAATAAATCATAAAATTGGATTGACAAGGATATCTGATATGGATTATAATTTTCAACAAGCAACAAGCAACAAGCAACCTGCCCAACCTATAATTTCACCTTTCTAAAGTTAAGCTCACACCGTTTATTATTTCACAGTAGTTTATTATTTCAGCAATTTCCAAAATTTCCGCAATTCCGGCAAAATTTTTCAAAATTTCTTGGTTTAGCCTGTTTATCTCGGCCGATGGTTTTCATATTAACCATGGTTGTTTTACAGTCTATCTCTTTTACTAATTATGCATTAACCACTACAACGACCAATATTATTTATGGCTCAGCACCTTATTTAACCTTTGATGGTGGTCGTACCCGGATAACAAATACCGCAGCGCTACTCGGGATATCCCTTTCTGATGGTAGAACATTTACTCCGACAACCAATGATTCAAGTGACAATCCTATCGAGTTACCTGTTGAGGGTCAGAGTTTTGCGGATATTGGTATGTTAGTACCAACGGATACTGATTCTATTGCATTAAGTTCACTTATTGGCACACCTTATAATTATTGGGGTGATGATGATGGCGATGGTCAGGGGATTGATGGTATCACCGCTACCGGTAGTTTAAATTTATCCATTGTCGATAAAAATAATCAAGCTGTTACCCGTAATGAAGTGCTGGATATTTGTAAAGCGCCATATAAATTAACCTTATCAAATAGTGAAGGTATATTAACAACACGTTATGGAGTACCTAATGAAAGTCGTTTTACGGCAGGTAATGCCACTTATTATATTAATCCTAAGGCAGCGCCAGCGGTTTGTTTTGCAAGACCTAATTTAGAGATGGACTGGGGGTTCAGGGGGGGGGGCGCCATTTGGAACCCTGATAGGGGTTTTCTACCACAGTCAGTTACGCCGTCGTCTTATGGTTCAAACTTCCCGACTACTGGTGCTAATGGTCTGTATTTTGATTTAGATATTGGTGGTGTTAGTCAGGCCTTATCTTGGGCGCCGGTTTCTCATGAAGGTATTACGGCGACGATGACCGATTCAATATACCAGAGCGTTCGAGTCACCCTAACGGGTCCTGCTGTTACAGACTCTAATCAATGGTACTCAGAAAATCCAGATAGAATCGGTAGACCATCTTTACCGCAGACATTTGAGTTAGTTGGTCGAGATAGCAGTGGTAATGCGGTGGTCAAATATGGATTTGTGTTAAAGCAGTGGTTTGTTAATCGTGGATATAGGTACGCTTATACCTATTCTAGTATGGAATCTTGGTGTAATAAGATTGGAGGATACCGTGTTCCAAAGGTCATGGATTTAACTAATGCGTTTTGTCGAGAAGGGGGGCGTTGTCAAGGTTCAGTAGGTGCAACGCCTTCGTCATCTGATAATACTTACCGTCGTCACATTGGTGGAGGATTTTTCTCGGAATGGGGGCGGATGGACCATTACACTGGTGCCAACTTCCAAAGAGGGTACTGTTGGACGAAAGATGGGAGTTTTAGGGATAATAATTATCTCTTTAAGGTTGATTCGTTCGACGGTAGAATTTACAACACTGATCGGAATAGAGAGAAACAATACGGACTCTGTGTCTATCCTTAACTATTATTTCTTAGTTCTTAGGTATTGAAGCAGAGGATAAGAAAAATAACGTTAGGACGTTAAAAACGATTTTGTAGCGCGACATTGGCAATGTGCTGACAACTGAGTGAGGTTAGCATGGCAAACAGGGATGTTTGGCAAGGAGCGTTAAAAGCGAACGAAGGCGGAAGGCAGTCACATCGTGATCACTTGCGTAGTCGCCGCGGGAGATGGTAAAGAGGGTTGGCGCCAACCCTCTTAACTCGGACGTATTCACCGTATAGAAATAACCGCAAAACAACAAAACGTCCGAAACTCAAACAACCAAAAAAAAATTGAGGAAAGGGGTTTTTAAAGCCAAAATCCCGCCCAAGTTTCCCCAAAATCGGTTTTAAAACTAAAATTAGCTTGCTATAAACATAAGCGTTTATCTTGGCAAATAAGTTTGGTGTATTTAATTTAGCGACATTCGCAACGTGCTGACAACTGAGTGAGGTTAGCATGGCAAACAGGGATGTTTGCCAAGGCGGTGCTTTGTCAGGAACAAATCACAGCCGGTGC